>NZ_JJMI01000024.1:0-7528 GCF_000705335.1 Mangrovibacter sp. MFB070 | reverse complement strand
GCCTGCGTCCTGCAGGCAGCCCCGGCCCGCCAGGCACGCCTCAACGATTTAGAGGCCACACCCACACCCGCCTGTAATATCTCAGCAAAAATCAAAAAAAACAGACAACGCACAAATCCCCCAGCCACACCATACAGCACAAAAAACCCGCCACTCACAGCGAGGGTTGTGTCGCGTAAGACCGGTGAACCGCAGAAAGGAAGACAAGGTTATTCCGCCCGGACGGCGGAATAAGGCGAACCGAGGCATGGATGCCGAGTCGAGCCGGCCGCAGGCTGACTGCCCGGAGGTGAACGCAGTGCGCAGCACCGGTCGCCCGCGAAAATGGGGATTGCGGAGGGGGTGAGCCCCCTTTAGCCCGTTCACTGGCTGTGTAGCCACATTAACCACATCACTTCAGGTGAACGGAAACAACCACACTGCAAGTGAACGAAACAGTCACCACTGTAACAATAATCTGCCAGCACAGAGCCAGTTGCGCGCCGCGCCAGCCACACCTGACAACACAAACAACCCGCTACTTGCAGCGAGGCCTGTTCGCGTAAGACCGGTGAACCGCAGAAAGGAAGACAAGGTTATTCCGCCCGGATGGCGGAATAAGGCGAAACGAGGCATGGATGCCGAGTCGAGCCGGCCGCAGGCTGACTGCCCGGAGGTGAACGCAGTGCGCAGCACCGGTCGCCCGCGAAAACGGGGATTGCAAAGGGGGCGAGCCCCCTTTGCCCGTTCACCGGCTGTGAAGCCACATTAACCCCATCACTTCAAGTGAACGGAAACAACCACACTGCAAGTGAACGGAAACAACCACACTGCAAGTGAACGGAACTTTCACCACACTGGAAGTGAATGGAAACAGCGACACATTACACTAAGCAAAGTGAACCGCCCCCCACCACACATACTCTCAGCGCTTACGCATATCCGGAATAATCAAATCGCCACGGAGCACACACCCCCCCAGCATTTGCGTTTTTTCATCCAGCCAGGCCACAATCCTTGCCGCCATCGCATCCATCGAATATTCAATTGCAGGAATTGTCGGTATCCCCGGCAAATTCAGTGAACCCGCAAGGCTGAAAACCATAACATCCCCAGGCACGGATTTATTAAACGCCTGCAATTGCGGAATCACTCGCTGGGCTTCCAGCTCATTAGCAACCAATAATGCATTGAAATTAAAAGTGCTGGCATTGTTAAGCAGTTCCTGCAATGCAACAGAAGACGAGGAAGAGCCCATAAATACCAGGTTGCGATTAAACGGCAGGAAGTTTTTCTCCAGTGCCTGCTTATAACCAAGCAACACTTGTTCGGCAAAACCACTACTGAGCGGATGGATCAATGCTATCTGGTGGCGCCCCTGGCTTGCCAGGTAGTTGCAGGCGGTTTCCGCCGCAAAGGCATGATCAAACTGAATATTGTTCCCATTATCTTGATCCATGCAATCAACCATGATGACGTTTTCCTGGTCGATATTCAGTGCAAAACGCGCACCGATAATCAGAATGTCATCACACAGACCACAAGAAAGCTCATTGAGCGCGCGCAGTACTTCCGCTTTCGTATTTGCAAATCGCAGCAACAAATGTTTTTGGTGGTCGCTGAGCTGCTTTTCCAGCGCATAGAGATAATCGGTGGTCTGATGAATGTTATCCTGAGCACAAATCACACCGATGCAGCCAGTGGACTGGCTCAACAACGACTGTGCAATCACGTTGGGCCGGTAGTTCAGCTCATCAACTGCTTTTAGTACAGCCTGGCGGCTCTCTTCCTTTACACCGCGCGAACCACTCAACACCCGTGACACTGTGGCTTTAGACACCCCGGCCAGACGCGATACATCGTTGATTGTAGACATCGTTCTCCCCTGACAAGTCTCACATAATCCCTGTAATCCTTAATGCGGCAATAATTCATCGTGCCACTTTTTTCAGTATATCGGTTTCCGTTTTTCATGGAAACCGTTTTTCCAAATACACGCTTATTGCCGCATAAATAGTCAAAATTCGTGATGTAAATCCGATTAATCGCCCTATTAATTAGTAGAAATTGATAACTATCACACTTCCTTACCATATAAATGGAAACCGGTTTCCATATGATATCCAATCATGAACGAAACAACTTTCTGTCTTTGGAGGATGGTCGTCAATGTTCAAGATTATGCTGTGCTGCTCTGCCGGGATGTCCACCAGTCTTCTGGTGAGGAAAATGGTTGAGGTGGCGGAAGAAAGAAATTTGCCAGTCAAGATTGATGCATATGGTGTTTCCGAGTTTGACACTCAGTTTCCACAATATCAGGTAGTGCTTCTTGGGCCACAAGTAAAATATATGTTGAAGACACTCTCTGATAAGGCCGCTACTCAGGGCATTCCGGTGCAAGCCATCGATATGATGGATTACGGTATGCAGCGTGGCGATAAGGTACTGGATTATGCTCTGTCGCTCATCGACGCGACTCACTAAGTAAGGTGAACTCATGAGTTCGTTATATCAGTCAATGATTGCCTTTATTGAGCAATCTCTCACTCCTCTGGCGGGGAAACTCGGGCAGCAAAAATACGTTATCGCGATTCGTGATGGTTTTACTGCCGCGCTACCCTTTATGATAATCGGCTCGTTTATGCTGGTATTTATCTTTCCACCCTTTTCGGCTGATACCACTAATTCGTTTGCCCGTGGCTGGCTGGATTTTTCCCAGACATACCGCGAGCAGCTGATGTTACCGTTTAATCTCAGCATGGGCGTGATGACATTCTTTATCTCTGTTGGCATTGGAGCCAGTCTTGGCCGCCAGTTCAACCTTGATCCGGTAATGTCAGGCCTGCTGGCATTTATGGCATTCCTGCTGGTCGCAGCGCCGTATGCAGACGGTAAAATTTCCACTCAGTACTTATCCGGACAAGGGATTTTCACTGCCCTGATCACCGCCATCTACTCCACCCGAGTCTATGCATGGCTGAAGCAGAATAATGTGACGATTCGCCTGCCAAAAGAAGTGCCAACCGGCGTGGCACGTTCATTTGAAATACTGATTCCGGTTCTGGTGGTCATTGCCACATTGCACCCACTGAACTTGTTTATTGAAGCGCAAACCGGAATGATTATTCCGCAGGCGATTATGCACTTACTGGAACCACTGGTTTCCGCGTCCGACTCCTTACCTGCAATTCTTCTCTCCGTACTACTGTGCCAAATATTCTGGTTCGCGGGCATTCACGGTTCACTGATTGTCACTGGCATCATGAACCCATTTTGGATGGCTAACCTGTCGGCAAACCAGGCTGCACTGGCTGCAGGCGTAGCTCTGCCACATGTTTACCTGCAAGGCTTCTGGGATCATTACCTGTTGATTGGCGGCGTGGGCTCTACCTTACCACTGGCCTTTCTGTTGTTACGCAGCCGCACCACACATCTGCGTACCATCGGCAAAATGGGTATAGTACCCAGCTTCTTTAACATCAACGAACCCATCCTGTTCGGTGCCCCCATCATCATGAACCCGATGCTGTTTATCCCTTTCGTCTGCGTGCCGCTGGTTAACGCCGTACTGGCGTATACCGCAACCCGGCTGGGCTGGCTGGAACAGGTGGTGTCACTCACCCCCTGGACCACACCTGCACCAATCGGTGCGTCGTGGGCAGCTAACTGGGCGCTCAGCCCGGTGATTATGTGCCTTATCTGTATGGTAGTTTCTGCTCTGATTTACCTTCCGTTTCTGCGCGCGTATGAGCGCTCTTTAATGAAAACAGAAGAGCAGAAAACACAGGCGAGAGTAGGTGCAGCAGAAACTATCAGCAACTAAGACGAAGAGGTAAGAATAATGAAATATGTATTCCCCGAAAATTTCTGGTGGGGCAGCGCCAGCTCCGCACTACAAAGTGAAGGTGAAGGTTATTACACCAGTAGAGGGGAGACCACATGGGATCACTGGTTTGCCAGCCAACCTAACCGGTTCCATCAGGAAACAGGGCCTCAGGATACGTCCCAGTTTTACCGTCACTGGCAAGACGACATTCAGTTACTGAAACAGCTTAATCACAACAGTTTTCGTACATCTTTAAGCTGGGCACGTCTTATCCCGAATGGCATTGGTGAAGTTAACCCCGAAGCAGTTGCCTTCTATAACCAGGTTATTAACGAGTTAATTGAACAGGGCATTACACCTTTTATTACTCTGTTCCACTTCGATATGCCGATGGCAATGCAGGAAATGGGGGGATGGGAAAACCGCGAAGTTGTCGATGCCTATGCCCGCTATGCAAAAATCTGCTTTGAGCTTTTTGGGGACCGTGTTCTGCACTGGTTTACCTTCAACGAACCCATTGTGCCAGTGGAAGGTGGATATCTGTATGATTTCCATTATCCGAATGTCGTTGATTTCCGCCGTGCTGCAACGGTGGCATATAACACCGTACTGGCACATGCTAAAGCTGTTCAGGCATTCCGGGCAGGGCATTATGCGGGGGAAATCGGTATCGTTCTGAATCTCACGCCATCTTATCCGCGCTCACAAAATCCGGAGGACCGAAAAGCAGCACATCATGCGGATTTACTGTTTAACCGCAGCTTTCTCGACCCAGTACTGCGAGGCAAATACCCTGCAGACCTGGTGACGTTACTCAAAGACTACGACCAGTTACCAAAATGCCAGGCGGAAGACAGCAGCACTATTGCTGAAGGAACGATCGACCTGCTGGGTATTAACTATTACCAGCCACGCCGTGTGAAATGCCGCGATAGCATTGTGAACCCATTAACGCCGTTTATGCCGGAATGGTTATTTGATAATTACGAAATGCCGGGGCGAAAAATGAATCCGTATCGTGGATGGGAAATCTATGAGCCTGGCATTTACGATATTTTAGTCAACCTGCGTGATAATTATGGTAACCCACGATGTTTTATTTCAGAAAATGGCATGGGTGTTGAAAACGAACAACGCTTTATTGAAAACGGAAAAATTAACGACCAATACCGCATCGATTTTATTTCTGGCCACCTTAAGTGGTTACACAAAGGAATTAGCGAAGGTTGTAATTGCCTTGGTTACCATATGTGGACATTTATTGATAACTGGTCGTGGTGCAACGCATATAAAAACCGCTACGGTTTTATACAACTGGATTTAGCCACACAACAACGCACTATCAAGAAAAGTGGCGAATGGTTCGCCATTACCGCTATTAATAATGGTTTCGATGAGGAGTAATTAATCATGGTTGAATTAGAAGATGCTGTAATGGAAATAATCACCAACGCAGGCCAGTCCAGAAGTTTGTGTTTCGAAGCCCTGCATGCTGCACGCTCTGGTGACTTTGACGAAGCCAAAAAACTGTTACATGAAGCCGATGGCTATGCCCGCCGGGCGCATCACATGCAAACTAAATTGATAGAACAGGATGCAGGAGAAGGCCGCCAACCGATGACATTAATTATGGTTCACGCGCAGGACCACTTAATGAATTCACTATTGGCTCGTGAATTATCTGAAGAGATCATTCACCTTTACCAGCATTAATAGCCACAACATTTATCATGGGGAATTTATTCCGGTAGTATTTTAACACTCTGTACCTCTAAGTCCATTTCTGAATACTGATGCCAGATAAACAATCTGCATACCAGTACAGGATGGTTATTGCCAAAATAATAATTTAATATAATGAGATAGCTACAAATGAAAATGAAAAAACTTCCACTAATAATGGCAGTCACGGTCGCATTTTGCCCAATATCCGTACTTGCACAAGAATTTACTCAAGAACAAATCGACGCCATAGTAGCAAAGGCTGTTGATAAAGCACTGGCAGATCGGCAGGCAAAAATAGATGCCGCAACCGCCAAAAAGGCTGATGTTATCACCGAGCCACAAAGTGCTGCCCAGTCGCCTGATATGGCGATTCCGTTTGGCGTGAAATTTACTGGTTATGCCCGCTATGGTGCGCATTTTCAGTCTGGCGACCAGAAATATGTTGGTGTGGATGGCTCCTATAATGGTGCATCGGCCATTGGGCGTCTTGGTAATGAAGGTAATGGGGGTGAATTCCAGCTTTCCAAAGCATTTAAAGGTGATAACGGAGCCATCTGGGACATTAACGTCATGTTTGACCATTGGGGCGACGAAGTTAACCTGAAAAAAGCTTATGCAGGGGTAACCAACCTGCTGGACTCTAACCCGAACGCCTACTTCTGGGCGGGCCGCGATTTCCATCAGCGGCCACAACAAGGTATCAATGACTATTTCTGGATGAACCACGACGGCCAGGGTGCCGGGGTGAAAAATTTTGATATTAGTGGTGTTCAGTTTGATGTCGCGACCGTGGCTGCGGTGGAATCCTGTAGCCCGGAAGTTATGGAAGATGAAACTAACCCGTCTCGTATCACCTGTACTGGTGGCTCCGGCACTGGCGATAAAGGCAACTACGCACTGACATCCAAAATACACGGTATGAAAGTTGGCCCACTGGATCTGGAGCTGTATGCCAACTATGGGTTTGATTCCAAAGCTATCGATAGCGACGACCGGATGAGTGCCTGGCAAGGTGGCGTGGTGCTGAGCCACACCAATGACAGCGGCGTGAATAAAATTATCGCCCGTTACTCTGATAACTCCGATAACAGCGTGTTCAACAAAACGGATGGGCTGACTGCTGTTTATGCCAGCTTCGAAGGCCTGCACAAGTTCTCACAACGCGCACAGGTCGAATATCTGCTGGCGTTTCATGACTACGACAATAAAACAGACAATACTGACAACCGTAAGAACTATGGTGCAATCATTCGCCCAATGTACTGGTGGAACGATGTCCACTCCACCTGGCTGGAAGCAGGTTATCAGCAAGTCAGGTACGATCAGGGTGGTACTAACAAAGGCTGGAAACTGACACTCTCGCAAAATATTTCTATCGCGATGGGGCCGGAATTCCGCCCGATGTTGCGCTTCTACGTGACGGGTGGCCAGGTGGATAACCAACGTACTGCGCACGTTAACGGTACGGATGACCAGACACTCGATGATTTCAACGTTGGCGCAATGTGGGAAGCCTGGTTCTAATGTTTTGCACTGACTCCCGCAGTTCACAATCTGCGGGAGTTCCAGTCGTGGTGGTAAACGGAACAGCCATACCTGCCTGGTGAACGAAATCCACTCTGCCAGTACTGAGCAAATTGCGCGCCGTGTCAGCCACACTGCTTTCTCTCACCACCAGCGCCCCGGCCCGCCAGGCACGCCTCAACGATTTAGAGGCCACACCCCACACCCGTTTGTATGCTCACAACAAAAAACACACAAAGACAGACCAGGCACAAATCCCCCAGCCACACCTGACAACACAAACAACCCGCCACTTGCAGCGAGGGTTGTGTCGCGTAAGACCGGTGAACCGCAGAAAGGAAGACAAGGTTATTCCGCCCGGATGGCGGAATAAGGCGAACCGAGGCATGGATGCCGAGTCGAGCCGGCCGCAGGCTGACTGCCCGGAGGTGAACGCAGTGCGCAGCACCGGTCGCCCGCGAAAACGGGGATTGC
>NZ_JJMI01000023.1:0-17562 GCF_000705335.1 Mangrovibacter sp. MFB070 | reverse complement strand
TGCCTGCAGGACGCAGGCAGAGCGACGGGAGGCAGGAAGCCGACTCGGAGCGGTACCCGAACAGGCCGCCGGGGTAAGCCGAATGTCCGCGAAGCGGCGATTTTGCCGGCCACAAAAGGGGGTGCAGGGGGCCAGTGCCCCCTGCGGGCGCCGGGCGCTGGTGGTGAGAGAAAGCAGTGTGGTTACCACGGCGCGCAATTTGCTCAGTGCTGGCAGAGCGGGGTCAGTTCACCCTGGCTGGTGCGATTGTTCCGTTCACTTTAGCAATGTTGTAAGTGCAACTGTGGAGACTGTATCCAAATACGTAACCCCCCGGCATCAGGTAACTGCACCAGAGGATTACGTCAGGTGATGAGGCTTATTTCAGGCGTGCAGTGATAGAAGCAACACGGGCACCGTACAGGCGAACGGTTTCCAGGTCGCCAGCAGGGATTTTATCGGCACCGGCATCAGAAGGAGACTGTACCAGAGGGCCTGCGGAGCCACCCAGGTTGTTCACGTCATCACGGGTAGATGCCAGGGTATTTGCCGGCATCTGGCCCAGGCTTACCCAAATCCCGCCATGTTGTGCTGCAAGAGTCTGCAGGGCAATCATGGTGACTTGTTTGTCGCCATTCAGGCTGGCGCTGTTAGTGAAACCACCGAAAACTTTATCCTGCCAGGCGCGAGTGAACCAGGCTTTGGAGCTGGCATCGGCGAATTTCTTAAACTGCCACGGGGCTGAACCCATATAGGTCGGCGCACCAAAAATAATGGCGTCGGCAGCCTGCAACGTGTCCCATGCAGCTTCAGGAATATTACCTTCCTGGTCAATCTCGATAAGTTCCGCCTGAGCACCTTCGGCAACGTTTTCAGCTACCAGTTTGGTGTGGCCGTAGCCAGAATAATAAACCACTGCAACTTTAGTCATGGTCTCTCCTGTGATGAGGATGGTGAATACTTTGCTAAAGGGATATAACGCAGTAACAAACAGAATACAAACCCGCTTTTATCCGTGCTTTACCAGGCCCGGATACTTACCTCAACACCCGTATCAGAGCGGGTGCTGGCTGGCACACAGCCAGGCGGCCCTGTGCCCGTCAGAAAAACAGCACAAAATGTTATGCAGTGGATAATGTTGCCAGTTGCTCACTAATACGCAGCCGCAGTTCATCGTCTGGCTCAACACGTAATAAATGCTCCAGCCGCCAGCGTGTGTCTTCCGGTAATGACCAGGCTTCAAGCACTTGCAACGCCACACTGCGGTTATGAATCAGCGGGCTGTATAGCCCTGCATCCACCAGTGACCACCCCACTCCCGGGAAACGTTGCAACCCATATAAGATCCCATCCAGAACATGGTGATCATGCCAGCCGGTGCCGATCCCGGCCTCAAGCGAAGGGCCGCTGGCGATCTGCGCCAGGTTCAGCTGCTGTTCTGCCAGCGCCTGAACCATGCTGGCCCGCTCCCTGGCGTGAGTTTGCAGCAAGGTATACCAGTGGCTTTCATCCGGAAAACGACTCTGGCGTTCATACACTTTGGGCCAGGGGTCTTCCCCACGGCACTGGCTTGCCTGTACCGCCAGGTAAAAACGCGACCAGTCTGGCTGCTCAAATTCTTCACTAATACACTCTGCCCAGCCGGGGTTAGCCAGAACATCTACGGCCAGATGGCGTAAATCCAGCCAGCGCGGCGCGTTGTCGGTATCTTCCTCTGCCTGGTGTGCAGCCCAGTTGGCAATAGCACTGGCACACAGATAATAGTGCAAATTGGCAGGCGGCAGGGTGTGTATTCGCTGCAACCAGCGAGTGCACAGCAAGTCATTATCGTCATAATTGCGCATATCACGGGCGGGGCCGCCAGCAATCAAAGCCTGAATAATACCCGCCGCACCCAATAGCAGTGCTTCGTCCTGTTCTTCCTGCAATGCCCGGGGTAAATCCCCCCCGCTGGCACAATGCCAGGCGGTATATTCATTCATGACGGTATTGTTATAACCAGCACGCAGCAGCCAGTGGCGAACCTCATCGGGTAATGGAGTGGGTAAGCGCTCAATCAGGTGAATGCGCCCCCAGCCTTCTGCCTGCCGGGCCAGTGAAAACCATACCTGAGCGTACTCTTCCTGGCTTACCATGGCGCGCAATGCAACAACAGAGTAGAGCGTAAATTCATCATGTGCGCCCAGAGTGGTCAGAATAGAGACACTCCGTTCACCTGGGAAAAACATCAGCAACGCCATTGCGACTTTCACCACATTGCGATCTGGCGCTTGTGTTGCCAGCCACTCAGCAAGCCAGCGCAGGCGTTCGGCGGAGATAGTTCGGGTGTTGGCGATTTCTTGCAGCAGCGCATCGATATAGCTCAGTGGATAGCCTTCATTCAGCAAACGGTACAGGCTCTGCACCGCCGCCTCGTCGGAGGGCACAGCCAGCACCGCCTGGAGTGCATGAATAACCAGGCCGACTTTCTGGCGCACATCGTCCGGCTGCCCGGTATGCCATGCCAGCGTGCCGTCCAGTGCGCCAGGTGCCCAGCGCAAACTCTCATCTTCAGCGGGCGGCTCATCGGGCAATGCCATCTCTTCGCGGTGCAGGCTACGTTGCCAGGTGCCCATCCAGTGGTAAATCGCTTCCCGCTCCGGGGCCCAGCTCTTCGTAAACCGGGGCGGTTTATTCTTGCCTGTCAGTTTATCGAACCAGGTACGCATGGAGCCTCCTTCATGGGCCGGGTAGTTGGCATACAGTTAAGTATATATCGGCATTCTGTGGCACTTCCTCAGTCTTCATCTGCCAGATGTGAGTGGCAGACAGTAAATATTCCGCTTATGGCAGGTTCTCATTATAAGAAAAATGACTAAAAAAATTCCGATTGTTATTTAATGTTGAGCATGGTCACAAATATAGAAACAAAAATGAAATATCGTAAATTTTAAATTAAAACGATGTTTCTTTTGATGCATCATACGCAGGTCAAAAATCGTAAAGAGGTTTCTGAAGCCCTGACTAATCACCCATGGTCAAAATAACAAGATCTCGCTGCCTTCTGGTTCTTTTACCGGGCGAGTTTATTATTAACTGTGCCATTTGTTATGCACAGCATGAGTCATATAACTATAAAATTACCTCTGGGATTTATGATATTTCTGGTGCGCAAGCACCCTTTCCGACAATATAAAGAGGATGTCATGAAAGGTTGTATCATAAATAAGCTCACAATCGGTATTATGATTGGCTGTATTCCCTGTTCACTACTGGCTGCTGATGGCAGAACAACTTTCCAGTATGAACATAAATTTAAAACAACAGACCGGCGCCATCACGATACGTTAAAACTTATCCACAAAACGCCCGAGTTATGGCATTTCGAAGTTAAGTTTGGTACCTCTGCGGGTAGTAGCCGTAATTATGATGTCGCTTATGATGATATGCAGGGTGGTTCTGGTGGGCTGGTTCTCCAGAAAGACTTCAGGCTATTGGAACGTCGGGCCACACTGACACCATCAATGGAGTTTTCCTTTGGAAATACCTCGTTGACTTATCAACCAGGCACCAGGCTAAGTTATTCTATTAACAAGGAATGGTCAGTCTATGGGCGTTACCGTTACGAGCTGAAAAAGCTGACGCGTGATTACCGTTACAACACCATCAGTAAGTCCGATAAATACGGGCACGCCGGTGAAGTCTACCGTTCTCGCTCTGATACTGGCCGCCATCGTCTGGACAGTGGGGTGAGTTACTCGGGTATCCCGCATCTGCAACTGAGTTATGTGTTTAACTACTTTATTGGCGATAACATTAATGATTCATGGAGTTATAAAAATGGTGTATTCACAGCCAATCAGTATGCCGTTTATAACGGGAAAAAGACGGATACCGAACAGCAGTTCAAAATTGCGGTAAGATATTTCAAACAGTTCCGCCCCTATCTTGAAGTCGATGACGTTACAGTTTCTGGTAATTCAAAATCGCGCCAGCAACAGTACAAAATCGGGTTTAATTATTTATTCGACTGATTATATTCATGTATAGGGAATTAATAATGAAAAAAATCATTACTCTGGGGCTGTCTGGTCTGTTCTTTTTGCCCTCTCTTACTTCAGCATCCGAAACCTACTTTTTTTACGAGCACAGTTATGCAACTGAAAACCGGATTCATAGTGACAACTTTGGCCTGTTGCATGAACAAGGAGATGCCTGGTACAAAATAAAAATCGATTTTTATGGGAAAAATAAAGACACCGCATTTGATGAGGTGGTTTCTAATTCCTATTCATTTTTTTCTGGTTACCACTTCCATTTAAATAATCTCCTGACACTCAGCCCCAGTATGCAGGCCCGTTTTTACTCCGGGGGAACCAGTGGGCAAGGCACACCAGGTGAGATGGGCGACAGCCAGACCGCGGGTGCCCGCTATACCCCGGGGCTGATGCTGAGCTGGCAGGCGGCTGATCCGTTGTCGTTATACACCCAATACCGTTACGACTACCGCAAACTCGCACGCGGCCGGGCCGCAAAAGGGGAGCAACTCAACCGCCATCGCCACCGTTACGAAGTGGGTACCGAGTACCACCTGCTGGAAAACCTGGCGCTACGTTACAAGGCCTTCTGGCACAAAGCTGACTATGTCCTGGCTGATAACAAAAAACATGATTATCAGCAGGATATATACGTTGACTGGCAAGTAAACCCGGCATGGCAACTGAATATTGGTGCACAGGATGTGGCAAAAAGCGCTCAGGAAGACGGGCGCGAGGCACTTCTGAAAACCGGGGTTACTTACACCTTCTGACTCACCTGCGGGTGTTCGCACCCGCTATTAACAGGAAAGAGAGTATGAAAGCGCGTCAATTTTTACTCTGTGCCGGGTTATGCGGCACGGCATTATCAGCCACCGCAGCACCGGTGCTGGAAGGGATGGTGATAGCTGAGCAGCCTTTTCGTTCGGTTACCGTCAGTGTCACGGACAGCAAAGGGCTGCAACGTACCGCAGTCACGGATAATGAAGGCCGCTACCAACTGGACGTTCAGGGGCTAAGCGCCCCTCTACGGCTTTCCGCGATGAACACGCACCCCTGGGAGGGTGTCACCAGCCAGGATTGCCTGCACAATGACCAGCCGCGGGCGCGCTGCATGGCATCGCTGCTCCCTGAGCTGGATGCCAGCCGAACCAATATTGCCAATATCACACCGTTTACTGACCGTATGGTGTCGGAAATTGCCACAGCAAACGGGTATACCGGCCCGCAACAATGGATTATGGCGAAAGGGATCACCATCGACACCACACAACTGGCGGCACCTTTAGCACGTTTTCAGGCCGGAATGCATGATGCACTGGAGCAAGTGGGGTTAGTACCACTGCACACAAACCCGGTCACGTTACCGATGCAACCGGGCGATGGTATGAGCCAACTTCTGGCAGTCATCAACCATAACCGCGGTTATGACAATAACAGTGGTGAAGCTGCGGGCACAATTCTCACAGATATCAGTTTCCGCCCACTGGTGGGCCTGCAAAATGCCGGGCCCTATGAACCCTTTGATTATGCACGTGCTGTGAAGGAAAGAATGGCCATACTGGCGGCAAAAACCCGGGTATTGATTGTCAGTGACTCAACAGCCGCTACTTATGAAGTCAGCCGCCTGCCGCGTATGGGCTGGGGCCAGGTCTTTGAGCAACAATTTGCGCCAGATAGTGGTGTGGTGGTGCTCAATGGTGCCCGTGCCGGGCGTTCCAGCCGGGATTTTTATAATGAAGGTTGGTACCAACAAATGGCGCGTTTTATGCGCGCTGGCGACTATGTGCTGATTGCTCACGGGCATAACGACCAGAACTGCAACAGCAGCAAACCACTGCGCGGCGCAGCCGATGTCAAAAACTTGTGTACCTACCCCAATAACAGCAAGGGAGAACGCCAGTTCCCGGCGGGGCATCCTGAGATGTCTTACCAAACCTCTCTTGAGCGTTATATCAAACTGGCTCGGGCGCAGGGCGCACACCCGGTACTGCTTACCTCAACCGCCAGGGTGAAAAACGCCCGGGGGAAAACGGCCTTTGTAAACGGTGATACCCAACCTGTGGTCAGCAGCCATCACACCCCGGCAAAACCGGGCTACCTGTTCAGTGGCGACTATATTGCCAGTGTGCGTAAAACTGCGGCAGATAACGCCGTGCCTCTGCTTGACCTGGAAGCGGCAACCATCGCGCTGGCGAACCAGCACCCTCAGGACTGGCAGACATACTGGCTGGCAGTTGACCCTGCACGTTACCCCTGGTACCAGACACAAACCAGCGGCACGCTGGCAAACCCGGACACTACCCACTTCCAGCAAAAAGGCGCAGAAACCATTGCTGCCCTGGTCGCCGGGCTGGTTCGGGAAAACCCACAGTTGAAATCTCTCGCTGCGCAATTACAACCCTGAGAATGGAGGAGTGAATTAATGACACGTTCATTTTTGCCTGTCACCTGTTTTGCGATGGCGATGATGGCAAGTAGTGCGGCTCATGCCAGCACCTGGGATGCCATTGTGTCTTCCACCGCTGGCAAAAACCATTACAGCTCTCTCCAGGCGGCGTTAGAAGCAGCACCGGAGCAGGGTGAGCCCTGGCGTATTTTGATTAAAAACGGAACCTGGCATGAGCGGCTGGTAATCACTAAGCCAGTCACGCTGGTGGGCGAATCCCGGGAGCGCACGATTATCGAAGCCAACACCCCAGCTGGCGCGCTGGATGCCGAAGGGAAAAAACTGGGGACGTTCCGCACCAGCACTGTTGAAGTGGCAGCTTCAGGCGTGACACTGGAAAACCTGACAGTGCGTAACAGCTTTGATTTCCCGGCAAACAGTGCCTTACCGGAGGGCGACCCCAACAAACTGAAAGACACCCAGGCGGTGGCATTAATGGTTGATGAAAATGTTGACCAGGCACGGTTTCGCAAGGTGCGTCTGGAAGGTTACCAGGACACGTTCTACAGCAAAAATGGCAGCCGCAGCTATTTTACTGACTGTGAAATTAGCGGCCATGTGGACTTCATTTTTGGCGGCGGTATTGCGGTGTTTGACCGCTGTACCATTATTGCCCGCAACCGTAGTGATATCGCCCCACCGCTGGGGTATATCACGGCACCCAGCACACCCCAGGATGCCCATTTCGGCCTGGTGTTTCTCAACAGCCGCCTGACCAAAGAGCCCGGTGTTCCGGCTGGCAGTTTTGCGCTGGGGCGGCCCTGGCACCCTACCACTACCTTTGATGACGGGCGCTACGCTGACCCAAATGCAATTGGCACCGTCGCGTTTATTCACTGCGACATCGATGACCATATCTATGGCTGGGACAAAATGTCCGGCAAAGATAAACAGGGTGACAAGATCTGGTTTTACCCACAAGACAGCCGGTTCTATGAAGTGGACAACACCGGGCCGGGAGCCGGGCATGGTGGCGAACATTACCAGCTATCGCCCGATGACGCCGCCCATTATGACCTGCACGATATTTTCACTGGCTGGAGTGATGCACTTTTGCATTAACAGAGCACAAGGAAACCGCAATGACAAAATTATCTTTGATTGCGCTGTGTTGCGCAGGTTTTTTGGCAGCCGGGGCTCATGCTTCTGCGCGCATTGATGTGGTAAAGCAGTACGCAGATACAGTGCTGGATAAAGCAGCCGATCACTACCATGGTGACACCCCCTCGCCTTTGCTGGCCGATGGCGTAGACCCGCGAACCGGCCAGCAACTGGAGTGGATATTCCCCGATGGGCGCCATGCTGTGTTATCCAACTTTTCAGCCCAGCAAAACTTTATGCGGGTACTGGTGGGGTTAACGCAGCTCACCGGCGACCCACGCTATGCTGAACGCGCGCAAACCCTGGTGCGTTACTATTTTGACCATTACCAGGACAAAAGCGGCCTGCTTTTCTGGGGTGGGCACCGCTTTGTAGACTTAAAAACCCTGCAACCCGAAGGGCCGAGCGAGAAAGAGTTGGTGCATGAACTCAAGAATGCCTACCCCTTTTATTCGCTAATGTTTCAGGTAGATAAACCCGCAACAGTTCGGTTTATTCATGCTTTCTGGAATGCCCATGTGTACGACTGGAAAACGCTCGAAACCAGCCGCCATGGTGAGTACGGTAAAGCCATGGGGAAATTATGGCGCAATGATTTCACCCAACAACCGCCGTTTTTCTCCACCAAAGGGCTCAGTTTTTTAAATGCCGGTAATGACCTTATTTATTCAGCCTCCTTGCTTGCCAAATATAACCAGGAGCCAGAAGCGCTGACCTGGGCACTACGCCTGGCGCAGCAATATGTGTTACCGCGCGATAAGCAAACCGGCCTTGGGGTTTACCAGTTTACTCAGCCGTTGAAACGGGCGGAAACCACCGATGACAGCGACACCCATTCCAAATATGGCGACCGCGCCCAGCGCCAGTTTGGCCCGGAGTTTGGGCCGGATGCCCTTGAAGGCAATATGCTGCTTAAAGGGCGAACCAGTACCCTCTATTCTGAAAACGCCCTGATGCAACTCCAACTGGCGGCAGACCTGGGAACGCCAGGCGACACATTAAAAACCTGGACGATGGACGGGCTGAAGGCGTTTGCCAAATACGCGTATGACGCGCGCAACAATACCTTCCGGCCGATGCTGGCTAATGGCACGGATTTGTCTGGCTACACACTCCCGCGGGATGGCTATTACGGCAAAAAAGGCACCGTGCTGAAACCCTACCCGGCTGGCAGTGAGTTTCTCCTCTCTTATGCACGCGCCTACGCGGTAGAGCACAACCCGGACTTGTGGGCCGTTGCCCGGGGGATTGCAAAGGCAAGGGGCCTTGGCGATATTGGCGTGGTATCCGGGAAAGCAAAATTAGACCTGAATACCCGCAATCGTGACCCATACGCAATTTTTGCCCTGATTGATTTGTGGCGTGCAACCCAGGACAAACAATACCTGGCTGTGGCTGAAAAAGTTGCGGATAACATTATTGCCCACAACCTGCATCACGGTTTCTTTATGGACAGCCCTGATTTGCAATATGCCAGTATCGACAATATCGACCCTTACGCCATTCTGGCGCTGGAGGCCGCTCTGCAGAATAAACCTGATGCCGTCGCGCCATTTATTAATGGAGCCGGGTTTACTGAAGGCGCTTACCGGATGCCAGATGGCAGCGCCCGGGTTTCAACAAGGGATGATGAGTTGTTCCGCCTGAAAATTGGCGGGCAATTACTACCGAACGGGAAAAAGTAACCGTAACAACGGTGATGATATCCCCGGGTGACGTCAGGCTGGTGATTCCAGGCGTTACTCTCTTTATCACACGGAATGTGGTGATGGGCGTGAGCGGGTTGCTCACGCTTTTTTTCTGTTTATAACAGGACTGATTCTTTGTTTGATAACCCGGCGTGCACCCAGGTACACACCAACATGGTCTGCCGCATTGGGCGTTTTGATACTGAAAAACACCAGGTCACTGCACTGTGTCGTGTTGGCAAGTGGGGCATGCTGGTGGAATTTCTCCACCAGCGAGCTTATGGACGTAAGAAAGGCAGATATCCAGACAGACGGAAAGTTAGCCAGGATGCCAGCATGGTCGCTGGCAGGCTGATGAGAAAAGCGATTAACTCCCATGCATCGTAATAACCTTCAATGCCTTGCCTAAAATTAAGCGAGCCTTGCACCCAATCGATCCACGTTTCGGGAATCATCGCTTCTACTACGCCTGAAAAAATGAAGCTGGCGAAGAAGAAAGCAATCAGCACAAGAATGGCGCGACAGGTATACCTGATTACAGCCAATAACTTCGATGTGGAATTCATCTTACGCAGTCGGACGCTCGTTCCATGCATCGGTGTACATGATATTGCCGTCAACAATCCGCCATGTGATCTTCTCGTACTGCAGGCTGACGCTTTCAACGTGGTTAATCTTGTCGTTGGCTGACAGCTTCACATTAGGAACGCTACAGTTAACGCCAGTCACCTTCACATTCTCCATTAGTACCGTGTAATAGAGGGCCTCCTGGCCTGCATCATTGATGTGATAGAACCCGATCTCTGCGCTCTTAAGGGTTTGGCCGGTTGCAGCAGCTTGGTACAAATACGGAGTAGAACTATCCACCTCTTTTTCAATCCGCATGGATGAGTGCTGGCGGGTACCGGTTATTTTGCCGTTAGCATTGTCTACCGGGAGGTTTATGCCGTGGCTCAGGCCGATGATCTCAATACTGCCATCACGGTCTTGCACGTCCACGGAGCCTTTAATATCTGCGCCGCCATCGTCTTTAAGCCACATATATGGAGGGATTGGCATTTCACTTTTTCCTTATTTTGGTTATTAACTTCATTGTTACGATGTAGATGACAGTCGTAATTGAAATGACAGTGAGAAAATCAATGTAAAACATGAGATCCCAGAAATTATCTGCTCCGATATCTCCAGGGCCATAAATGGCCCTCCCAAGCTGATGAACAAAATCGATGCTAACCCAATTTTCGGGAGGGCCTAAAGTTCGCCCTACAGCGATTGATGACGCTATGAAAAAGACTGTTTTTGCCACTCTACGGACAAGTGTTATTAAAACCGCCATCGACAACCTCAACCCAGCCTCGCGCCATAAGAGAGCGCATACATGGCACCTGTATGAGAGGGGTATTCATAAGGGCGTTGTGAATCATGGCAAAGTCAGACTCATGAGCGATTGTTATACAACCTTCAGAAACTCGGCCGGGGTGCAACCGGAAATTGCCTCTTTTTACACCTTCAACCCAGGTATGATCATCAATACCCCAGTCATCTTTCCATAAAGCAAACCAGTCAGATTTACCAAACTGTTTGATACCTAAGCTACGCCGCGTTGCGTCCTTAATTTCCAGGCTCTTTTGAGAGAGCCAGTTACCTTCAAGGCGATCAACAATCCAGTACTTGCCTAAAGGCAATGGGCCATCCTTAGGGATCGAACCGCAGTTAGCATTATTGCGATATGCACCACGGCCAGAGTGTGCCATAAACACGCCCACACCGTAGAGGTTGAAGGGTGCATAATCGGCCTCGTTGAGGATTAACGATCCTTGTAATGCCATATACAACCAGCTCCTTCGTGCCAGCCAGGCTGCTCGTAATGCAGCCTGAAATTGATTAGTAAAGAGCTATATTAGTAGCGAAATTTAGCTTAAGAACCGTGCGTTTAATCAATGTAATTAGCAGGTTAGGCGTTTTCACGGTGATTTGTTTATCAATTATTGAGGAAGGCGCTGTGTACGGGATGATTGAAATCATTCATCTAATGCTTTTCTAACATATTTCCTTATTGTTTTTTAAGGGTTGTTAGCCTTTCAGGAAAGAACACCATCAGTACGGATAACTCATGGGCGTGAGCGGGTTGCTCACGCTTCAGATTGATGAAAAAGAAGGAAAAAACGTGGTTTTTCCTTCTTTTTAGTTAGCAGCCGAAAATCAATAAATTGATTTTCCTGGTTTTTTATTGGGTGACATCCTCTCGTTCTGTGCGGACATAAGGTTTGTCATCAGACTCGGGCGTGAGCGGGTTGCTCACGCTTTTTTTCTGTTTATAACAAAACTGATTCTTTGATAACCCGGCGTGCACCCAGGTATTTCGCTTTCCAGAAGTCATTATTTAATTCGCTGATACGAATATTTTTCCCGGTACGCGGCGCTTCAATAAACTGCCCATCTCCCAGGTAAACACCAACATGGTCTGCCGCATTGGGCGTTTTGATACTGAAAAACACCAGGTCACCTTTGCGCAGTTGCTGGCGGTGGATATTACTGAGCTGCCGGTCCTGATACATGGCATTTGCAGTACGGGGTAATTTACGGCTCAGGAGCGGATTAAAGGCGTACCACACCAGGCCACTGCAATCAAAACCGCTTTCGGGTGAGTGCCCGCCCCAAACATAGGGCTTCCCCAGTTGCGCTTTCAGGCGGTTCACCACATGGTGGATGGTGTGCTGTTCACGCAGTGAATGTGCCTGCCGCCCGGCAGACCAGCGTGGGTCTTCAACAAGCGGAGCCGCATGATGTTGCCCCGGCAGCCAGGTGGCATACATCGCCAGTAATTCCCGGTTCTTTGCCCGCTCAACAGGTTGATTCGCTGCATGTTGCTGCCGCTGGCCGGGGGTTGGCGGTACTTTTGTGGGGTTCGCCTGGCGCTTTGCCAGCAGAATTTCCCGGTTACGCTGGCGCGCCAGTACTGCATCGTCAGCAAGCCCGGGAGTGCTGTTGGTAGCACTACGTGCGCTGTGTTGTTTGCGCCGCTCTTCATTGCCTGTCGCCATTGCATCCAGTGGCAGGAACAGCAGGCTGGTCAGTAATAATGAAGCCGGTACTGGCAGGTGTTTTGTGACGCTCCGTGTCATAAACAGGATTCTCTCCTTTTCACTGTGGCGGCCAGGTTATTCCGTGGCCAGGCTGATGTTCTCAATAATGGGGCGCACAACGTTTTGCCCGTGGTGGCCGAAAAACTGGTACAGCGCTTCGCTCGCTGAATGCGTCAGTACCATAATTTCAATGCGCCGGTTCGCAGCATGGTGCGGGTCTTCAGGGTGAAACAGCATTTGGTCGGCCATGCCACTGACTTGCACAATGCGCTGTTCATTCAGCCCGGCATCAGTCAGTACCTGGCGCGCCTGTAGCGCCCGGTCACCAGAGAGGTTCCAGTTGTTATAACGCTGCTGGTCACGATAGCGGGTGGCATCGGTATGGCCGGTTATCATGATCTTGTGCTCAATGGTGTTCAGTGCCGGGGCAAACTCGCCTAACAACCGCTGAAAAAACGGTGCCAGAATTGCGCTACTGCGCTGGAACATTTCCCGCTGCTGGTCATCGGTTATCAGAATGCGCAGCCCCTGGGGTACGATTTCAATATGCAGGTTAGACTGGGCGTTATACACCGAGGTGATTTGTGCAATTAAACGCGCCAGCTCTTCAATTTCCCGTTGTGAGCGCGCTTCCCGCGCCTGGGGCGTTTCTGGCTCCGGGGCAGGAGCCGTGGTGGCCCGGGCTACAGGCAAAGGGCTCCCGGCTGGGTCGAACAACGGCAGTGTATTGCTGCCCGCGGGCGTGTCGCGGGAAGAAAAAATATCGAACAGCGTGTCGGTATAAAACATAGCAACAATCTCATGCCGCTCTTCCTCGGTAGACGCCCCCATAATCAACTTTGTGGTGGTGACCAAAGGGGCCGAACGTATATCTGAAGTTTCTGCACGCTTCACACTGGATGCCCTGCCCGGTAAACAGATGGCAATTGACGCCGACCTGAACGCCGGGCTGATTGACCAGCAACAGGCCCGTACCCGCCGCCAGGAAGTGGGCAAAGAAGCAGATTTCTACGGCGCAATGGACGGTGCGTCCAAATTCGTGCGCGGGGATGCCATTGCCGGGATCATGGTTCTGGTCATCAACGTCATTGGTGGGGTGAGCATCGGGATTTTTCAGCACGACCTCAGTGCCTCCATGGCGTTTCGCCAGTATGTGCTGCTGACCATTGGTGACGGGCTGGTTGCACAAATCCCTTCGTTACTGCTGGCGACTTCTGCCGCCATTATTGTCACCCGGGTCAGTGAAGGGAATGATGTCAGCCACGAGGTGAAAAGCCAGTTGCTGGCCAACCCGAAGGTGCTCTACACCGCGGCGTTTGTCATGTTTATCCTGGCAGTGGTGCCGGGTATGCCACACATCGCGTTTCTGAGTTTTACCGCCCTGTTGTTATTTGCCGCCTGGCGGCAGGGGCGGCGCATCACGCCAGCGGACAGCGAAGCAGATATGGCTGAAGTGCAGTCAGCACTGGCACCCGATACCGCACCAGATGTGAGTTGGGAAACAATTCCAGTGGTTGAGCCTATAGGCCTGAACCTGGGGTATAAGCTGGTTTCTTTGATTGATTCCAGTGGTACCAGCCCACTGAGCCAGCGTATTCGTGGTGTGTGCCAGGTGGTCTCTGAACAGAGCGGGGTGTTGCTGCCAGAGATTCGCATTCGGGAAAATTTTCGCCTGAAACCAGCGCAATATGCGGTGTACATCAATGGGGTGCATGCCGGGACAGGTGAGGTACACGCGGATAAGTTGATGGCGATACCCGGCGCGGACCTGTATGGCGAGATTGATGGTGTGTTGGATACTGACCCGGCTTATGGCATGGCAGTGGTGTGGATTACCCAGGAGCAGAAAGCGCAGGCGCTGCAGTTGGGCTACCAGGTGGTGGATTGCGCAAGTGTTGTCGCCACCCATGTTAACAAACTGGCGCGTGAGCATTTACCTGCCCTGTTCAATTACGATGACATCACTCACCTGAATTCACGCCTTGCGAATCTTGCGCCTAAACTGGCCGAGGACCTGGCTCAGGCGCTTAATTATTCGTTGTTGTTACGAGTGTACCGCCAGTTATTACTTGAGCAGGTTTCCCTGAAAGATATTGTCAGTATTGCTGCCACCTTGCTGGAAAGTACCGCTCTGACAAAAGACCCGCTGTTGCTTACATCCGATGTGCGTTATGCGTTGCGCCGCGCGCTGATAAGCCAGATTAACGGTGAGCGCCCGGGGTTATCCGCATGGACGCTGGATAATGCACTGGAAACCATGTTGCTGAATGCCCTGAACCAGGCACAGCTGGGGGGCAAAGTCGCACTGGATAGTTTCCCGGTCGACCCCAATATTTTGTCTCAGTTGCAGCAAACCCTGCCCATGGTGCAGGAGCAGATGAAAGCAAAACGCCTGCCGCCTGTGCTACTGGTGGCACCACAATTACGCCCGGTGATAGCCCGTTACGCACGGTTGTTTGCCTCTGGTCTGCATGTGCTTTCTTATAACGAAGTGCCCGATGAGTGTGAGCTGGCGATTGTGGGTAACCTGACCTGATGGCGAAAAGGCATTGCGCTGGTTGGGGTGGTGTTACGGGCAAAAAAAAGAGCGACATCGGTGTCGCTCTGAAGGTACATCAGGGATAAAACGGACAGGAATGAGAGAGTAGTTCATTTCCTTACATTATCTGCTGCCGGTTCGCAGTGGGCAGCGGGTAATGCGTCAAACAATAGGGTCAAACAATAAAGGCAATAATCTGGCAATCATCAGGTAGCGGACGAATCCGCTACCTCAATAGCTTACTTGTTCAGTTCAGCGGTCATGTGAACGTGGTCGCCGTTGAAGGCTTCAATGATTTTGTAAGAATCAGCGCCCTGCTGTTTAGCCTGAGCTGCGATTTTCGCTTCAGCGCCGTCAAGGGTGCTGGCAGTTGCGCTAACAGTCTGCGCAAAGCTTGCGAAAGAAATCATAGAAAGAGCGGCAACAGCAGCAAGAGTTTTAATACTTTTCATGGTCATATTCCTTAAATTTGGTCTTTATGGTGGAAGGCTGTATGCCTTCGATGGGGTGTATAATAAGGCTGCTAATTATTTTGTAAGTGACAAAAAGTGCGATCTAAATCACGTTTTTATTACTCATTGATTACACAAAAGAAAAAATGACAAAAAAATAGGTGATCTCTGAGATATGGAAGATGATCGAGCACAATTCGCTAAATTGCAGTGTATTACACTGCTTTTTTGGTATTAAACCGGGATAAACCACGAAACCGTTTGCGTGCTGCTTGTTGCAATGATGTTAACAAAAATAATCCCCTTTACCAGTTCACTGGTGGTGAAGCCACATGAGTCACATCACTTGAAGTGAGCGGAACAATCGCACCAGCCAGGGTGAACTAGCCCCGTTCTGCCAGTACTGAGCAAATTGCGCGCCGTATCAGCCACACTGATTTTTCTCACCCACTGCGCCCGGCGCCCGCAGGGGGCACTGGCCCCCTGCACCCCCTTCTGTGGCCGGCAAAATCGCCGCTTCGCGGACATTCGGCTTACCCTGGCGGCCTGTAATATCTCAGCAAGAATCAAAGAAAGCAGACAACGCACAAATCCAACAGCCACACCTGACAACACAAAAAACCCCGCTACTTGCAGCGAGGCCTGTTCGCGTAAGACCGGTGAACCGCAGAAAGGAAGACAAGGTTATTCCGCCCGGATGGCGGAATAAGGCGAACCGAGGCAGGGATGCCGAGTCGAGCCGGCCGCAGGCTGACTGCCCGGAGGTGAACGCAGTGCGCAGCACCGGTCGCCCGCGAAAACGGGGATTGCAAAGGGGGCGAGCCCCCTTTAGCCCGTTCACTGGCTGTGAAGCCGCATTAACCTCATCACTTTAAGTGAACGGAATTTTCACACCAGCCCGGGTGAACGGAAACAACCACACTGCAAGTGAACGGAACGTTCACCACACTGACACAGTGCAAAGTGAACGCCCCCCACACCCCAGGCTAACAAACCCAATCTGCGCACCTCCCCGCAGAACCCCCACATTCCCACTTGTTCCACAAACTTGTTGAAACACGATTAACCCTTCCCGGGTTTTACTCCACTATCACACAGCTTTCTGTTTACTGTGTGTATATGTGTGTATAATCATCAAAGGCACGGAGAAAGGATGAAATCTGCTGACCTGATCAAGGCACTGATAGCCGCAGGCTGTATCCTCCGGCGGCATAATGGGGGTAGCCACCAAATATGGTGGTCTCCTGTAACAGGAAAAACATTCCCTGTACCACACTCCAAAAAGGACTTACCCCCTGGCACTGTCAGGGCAATTCTCAAAATGGCCGGGATACCCTCCCAAAATCACTGGAGATAAGTATGTTTTTCTCTGTTGGTGTCGAAACACCAGAAAACACGCATACCGCATTTGGTATTAGTGTTCCCGCCTTCGACAAAATGGGTTACTGCTGTGTCTCTGCAGCAGACGAACAAGCAGAAATTCCGGTAATGGCCCGGGAGGCTATTCTGGCAATTGTCGAAGACATCATCATCAACGCATCACACTCTGTTGAAGATATAACGGACGCAGGGTACAGGGCATACGCAGCGCAACCTGATTATGCACATTGTGACTCCTGGTTCATGATAGATATTGACCTGTCGGTATTTGAAGGCAAACAGCGGCGGGTAAATATCACCCTGCCGGATATACTCATTAAGCGTATCGATAGCTACATTGAGGGCAAGCGAACAATGTATAAAGACAGAAGCCACTTTCTGGCTGTCGCAGCCCGCAGCGAGTTAGCAGACAACAGTAAACCGCACGTACAAGTAGATAAAGAACAGTAACGCACCACGCAAAGTGAACGGAACAGTCACCACTGTAACAGTAATCTGCCAGCACAGAGCCAGTTGCGCGCCGTGTCAGCCACACTGCCTTTACTCACCTGCTGCGCCCGTCGCTCTGCCTGCGTCCTGCAGGCAGCCCCGGCCCGCCAGGCACGCCTCAACGATTTAGAGGCCACACTCCACACCCGCCTGTAATATCTCAGCAAAAATCAAAGAAAACAGACAAAGCACAAATCCCCCAGCCACACCATACAGCACAAAAAAAACCCTTCTTGCAGCGAGGCCTGTTCGCGTAAGACCGGTGAACCGCAGAAAGGAAGACAAGGTTATTCCGCCCGGACGGCGGAATAAGGCGAACCGAGGCATGGATGCCGAGTCGAGCCGGCCGCAGGCTGACTGCCCGGAGGTGAACGCAGTGCGCA